>NZ_JBHXSU010000002.1:0-33089 GCF_042715345.1 Streptomyces sp. NPDC058697 | reverse complement strand
TCCGCCTCTCGTGTTGGTTGGGGTCGCCAACCACCTTTTAGGGTTGGTGGGCAACCGCACACCTGCAGAACTACTGGGGCTTTCGCCGCAGTCCGAGTCGCGCCTTCAGCCCGTCATAGGCCCGCACGAGGGCAATCACCCGAGCGAGGGAGCGGGGCATATATATCGGAAACATGCCGGTCCTTCCTGACCGATGACCTTCTGGGGAACAGTCCTTTCCCACCGCCACGCCGGGCACACGCCTTGCGTTCGGTCCGGCTGGAATTCGCCTGCCGCGGCGGTACTTCAGGCTCCTGACGGCGTGGCCGCCTCACTGTCCGAGCCCTCTCGGGGCCGTACGGTCATCCGCAGTGTCCTGGGGCGTACGGTGGCCCGGGCCACGGGCTCAACCGTCTGGCCGGGGTCGAGTTCGAACCGCACCGCACGGACGATCGTCACGATCGCTGTCGCCATTTCGGTACGGGCGAAGTCGTCACCGATGCACTTGTGCTTGCCGGCCCCGAAGGGGAGGAACGCCCCTGGCTGCAGGTTCTTCTGCTTCTGCGCGTCGTCCAGCCATCGGTCCGGATTGAATGCCAGCGGGTCAGGGAAGTACCGGCTGTCCCTGTGCAACGCGTGCTGGCAGTAGGCCAATTCGGTGCCGGCCGGGATTGTCCAGTCGCCGAGGCGGGTCTCCTTGACGGTGCGGCGGGTCACCAGCCACCCGGTGTGATGAAGCCTCACTGCCTCGGTGATCACGCGGTTCAGGTACGGCAGGCGCGTGAGGTCGGCGAAGGCCATGGGCCGGTCGCCGAGGACCTCGACGGCTTCGCGGTGCACGCGGGCCTCGATGGCCGGTTCGCGGGCCAGTTCGTAGAGGATCCAGGACAGCACGCTGGCCGTGGTCTCTGTGCCGGCGACAGCCAGCGTGAGGATTTCGGAGCAGATCTGATAGCTGCTCAGGGGCTCGCCGGTTTCCTTGTCCGTGGCGCGCAGGAGCATGGAGAGCATGTCGCCGGTGTTGTGGCCGGTCTCCTGGAGTTCGTCGACGGCGGTGGTGATGGTGGCGCGTACGGCGTCGCGGGCCTCGTTGAAACGCCGGTTGAAGGGCAGGGGGAGCCGCTCGACCCAGTCGGGCAGCATGATGCGGGCGCCGACCCCGTTCATCACGACCGACAGGTCATGGCGCAACCTGCGGAAGGTCGCGTCGTCGAGGCTGCCGGAGAAAATCGTTTTTGCAAGCATGTCCAGGGACAGCTTGACCATCGCCTCGCGCACGTCGAGGGTCTGGCCCGGCGTCCAGCCGGTGACCGCGGTGGCGGCCTCCTCGCGCATGATGTCGACGTACCGGGCGATCTCGGCGTGCGCGAAGGCCGGCTGGAGCTGACGGCGCTTACGGACGTGGGTCTGGCCTGCTGCGGTGACCACGGAGTCGCCGAGAAGCTGGCCCATCTTCTCGAAGAAGCGGCCCTTGTCCAGGGAAGGGCCGAGGTCCACCAGCATCTGCCTGATCAGAGCGGGGTCCTGAACGATGATCGTCCGCGTTCCGGGCTGGAGAGTGATCTCGACGAGCGAACCGTAGTTGGCGCGGAGCGAAGCGATGAAACCGAGGTTGTCGCGCATGAGCTGAGGCGCATGACCGAGCAGCGGAAGTGATCCCGCCGCCCTTTCTATGGGGGGAGGCGCTGTGAGCGTCACGGGCAGTGCTCCCTTCAAGTTCACGGGCGCATAGATCTCTTCCCTGATCCTTCCCGTGTGCAATCCGCAACGCTGCGTGTCCTGCACCACGTCGACTTGCTGGTCCTGGCCCTCCCGCTGAAGGCTCACCGGGATGATGCCTCGCCCTTCTTTATGCCGCGTCCCGCGATAGAACTCAGCGGGGAGCAGTACGCGGGCCGGGCCTGCTGCTACTGCGCCACGCCGCTGACGTCCGGCCGCGGTGTCGGCGGGAATCTCCTACGGCAGCATCGGCGTCCACGTCCTCGACATCGAGGTGTATGCGTGCCCTGTATGCGCCTACAGACCGTGGCACCCCGGGGCGCAGCGCGACGGTGCGTACCCTCGTTGAATCAGCAGCATGCGCCCGGCGCTGCACACAATCGTCTGTGCGCGCTGGTGAGCAGGGCACGAACGCTGAACCTACGGTTCGGTCAGGCACGCACGAGAGGCTCGGCGGCTGCCAGGCACGCGTCGTGGGAACGGGTCGCCGACATAGGACGCCACGACGACGATGCCGCCGGTCTCGTGGACGAGACCGACGACATCAAGGAGTGGTCCGGCGAGCTCGGCAGTGCCGCTCTCGGCAGTGCTGCTCTCAGCAGTGCCGCAGACCGCGCGCGCTCGGATCGGCGTCGAACGAGGACGGTGTGTTGACCCAGTCCGCCGGGACGTAGCCCCACCCGTCGTAGCCAGGACGGGTCCAGTCACCCTTGGTGTGGTACCAGGTGGTGTTGCCGCCGCCGTGCAGTCCACCATAGGTCCAGCAGTCGAACCAGCTGAAGGTGGACCAGAGCTCCCCCGTTATGTCCGCGTCGTGGTAGGCGCCCGCGCGCAGAATGGCGGGGGCTCCGTTCCCGCACCACAGCCGGCCGTCGCTCGCCCGAACTCCGCACTCGGCGCTGGCAGCGGCACTGGCCGAAGGGGCGGCGATCACACCGCCCGCCGTCAGGGCGAGGGCTGCCATCCAGAGGGAGAGATACTTCCTGGTCCTGGTCATCCACCTGTCCTTTTCTCACTGGTTTTCGAGTTCGACCGAAAGGTGCCGGGTGCCTGCCCGGCTCTTTCCGCAGGCCCTTCGCAGCACCGTGATGCACTGCTCAGCACTGCGCGACGCCGGGCAGTTGGTTGTCCGGACTGCTCATGTAGATGTTGCTGACATAGCCCCCGTACTGAGGCAGGTAGGCCCACCACTCGTTGGTGTAGGGCGGGACCGAGACGGTCTCCCCTCGCGTCTGGCAGCCGACCAGCACCTCGACCCCGGCGGGGAGCTGGAGGAGCGGGTCGCGGGTGGTGTTGGGCTCGGGGCGGACGTTGACACCGGAGCTCCAGGTGCCGAACCACGTGCCCGCCGGTCGTACGCCACCGGGAACGTTCAGCGAACGGGTCAGCCTGCCCAGGTCGGTGTACGCCTTGCCGTACGAGGTGCCGACGTCGTGCAGGGTGTACACGGCCACGATGGAGCGGTCACCGGAACCCACCGTCCCGGTCGTGTGCAGCGCCGGTTTCGTCAGGTCGACGGACGCTGCCTTGCCGTTGAGGGCCGACGTGGCGGGGCGGCAGGTACCTTGCTCGATGCCGCCGAAACCCGACCAGCCCTGTTTCACGGCCCACGGCTTGTTGAAGGCGCCCGCGATACCGAAGTGCTGGTCGAAGTGGTCGGTGGCGGAGCAGCGTGTGGACTGCTTCAGATTGCCCATGATCAGTTCGCGGACGCGGGCGGGCGCCGTGTCCAGCAGGTAACGGTAGATCTTCACCGTGTCCGCGGCCGTCAAGGCTGTGTAGCCCCACATGCCGTCCTGGTTGGCCGGCGGTGGGGTCGTGTTGCTGGAGAGGGACAGCTCACGGGCCATCCGGGTGACGATCGAGCCCTCGCCGTTGCGCACCCAGAATTCGCTGGCCGCGTCGTCGTCGCTGCTGCGCAGCATGGAGTTCCACTTGGCCTGGTCACCGGACGGGATCTGGTAGTCCGGGCCGCGGTTCCAGAGGTAGTCCAGCGCGATCAGCAGTTTGACCACGGAGGCCGACCGGAACTGCATGTTCGGGTTCAGCTGCTCGGTGAAGGTGCCGGTCTGCCGGTCGAAGACGGCGACTCCCGCCGTCACACCGGCCGGCACGGTGACACCGGCCGCGTCACGTGGCGCGGCCGACGCCGCGTCCGTCGCCGCGTTCGTTGCCGCGGTGGCCGAAGGGCTGAGCAGGGCGGTCATCACAGCCATGACCACGGCACACAGCACTGCTACGGAACGCCGTCTGCTCCATCGGAACATGGCTCAGTACCGCTTCGTACGGTCGAGGACGTTGCCGCCGCACACCGGCGCAGCGCGGGACATCCGCCCGTCGGGATTGTCGCCGGTGCCGTGGCCCACGGCGGCCGGGTGGGCCGCGTCCGGTGCGATGGGCGACAGGCCGTCAGCCGCCGCGCCGAGCAACCGCAGTGAACGCGAGGCGCGCATGGTGAGTTCCCCGTCTTTGTCGGTGGTGGTCCGGCCGGGTGGGCCGGGCCTGCCGAGAAGACTCACCTGGGCCGCGTTCCGGCGACAATCACTTTCGGCGTACGCCGAAAGTCCTCGGCGGGAGATTCGATCCGCCACCGGGTGGGTAGCGGGTCCGGCCGTTCCAGCCCTCCCAGCACAACCAGCCCTCGGGAGCGCCCAGTTCGCCCGATGTACATGGCAGATCAATTACCATCGCCCGATGACTTCGTCCCTTTCGAAAGTGACGTGGTGGCTCGGCCGAGGGCCAGGTCCTGACGAATTCATCAAATTCTTCGTAAGGCCATTCAGACGCCATCTCATTTGGCCAGCCTTCGGTAGCAGATGAGGGTGCAGGCGATGCTGGTGAAGGCTAGGAAATGGTCAGCTCTGCGTTCGTAGCGGCGGTGCAGTCGGCGGCATCCGGCGAGCCAGGACATCGTGCGTTCTATGGTCCAGCGGTGCCGGCCCAGATGGGTAGAGGACTCGATACCTCTGCGGACGATGCGCTGATCCGACGACCGGACAAGCAGACAGCCACCGCGGATGAGGACAAGGCTCAGGAGTCCGACTCGGTCGTGTAGCGGAAGCCGGTGGTGAGGCGCGCGGGGGATGGAGCGTCGGCCCATCCCCAGGCGATCGGGGTTCCGGGCGTCAGACGGGCGAGGCGGTCGGGGTCTGAGTATCGGAAGCGGAGTCGGTGTTCGGCTGCGGCTCCGGATTCGTCTGCCGGGACGCACTCAACGACCTGGACGTCCCCGATGAACAGGGCTGGCCCGAGGGCCCGGGCCGGGACAGGGCCGCTTAGGGTGACCAGAATCTCGACCGCTTCGGTGCGGTCCGCCAGTGCGGACCGGAAGTTCCGCGGTGGGTGCCTTTCGTACGGCTGGCGTCCGAGGATCTGGATGTCCAGCACATCGGGGAGATCCCAGTCCGGCCCGGAGGGCTCGGGTTGAGGGGAACCGCCATCGACTGACATGTTCCGGCTCCTCTCGGTGTTGGGTTCGGGGGCTCGGCTATTTGATGATCTGGAGGTCGTCGAAGGCGAGGGCGCGCTGGTCTTCGCGGTTGCAGCGGATGAGGACGGCCACGATCTGGTCCAGCTGCAGCCGCGGCTCCCGGCTGAAACACGCCGCGTGGAACCGCAGCGTCGACGGAATCGTCTTGATCATTCCTGGGTTGCGGGGGTACGGCCGCGGCAGGCCGCCCACCGCATCGGAATCCAGCCAGGACCGGGTGCCGTTGGTGTCCTCGACGCCGAGTTCGAAGCCGGTCGCTCCCTTGGGGACCTGCGAATCGTTCGTCACCTCGGCGGCGCGGATCCACAGCTCTGCGCCCACCAGGTCGGTCGGGCCGGTGAGTTCGGACCGGAAGGTCCGGCCGCTGGCGCCCGCCCGGGCGACCATGCCGATGGTCTCACCGTAGAAGGTCCCGTTGAAGGCGCCGGGGGACTGCTGGAAGGGGAACTCGGCCGCGGTCATCCCGGACGACTGGGATGTCGGCCGGCCCAGGGAGTTCTGGTTGATGGTGTTCCCGTCCTGATGATTGTCGACCGTGAGGGCTTCCTGCCGTTCAAAGGCCAGGTGGACGTGCCGGGTGAGTACGCCCGCGGGCAGCACGGAGCCGTCGAGGTAGCCGGTGGCGATGGCGTGGCCGAGCAAGGTGGACCGGTACAGGGCGCATCCGTACGCCGCGAGGATGTGCTCGTGCTCTGCCCGGGCGATGACCGCGGGCTGTGGCGGGGTGTAGAGGCTGTCGTCGTCGAGCCACTGCCGGTTGAAGAAGTTGTGGTTGGTGAAGTCGACGTACTGCTGGGACTTGAACGGCCCGGGGGCGGCCAGGTCGTAGAACTGCGCGCCGTTGTTGGGCCACACGTCGCCGTCGCCTGCCGGCAGCAGAGTCGAGAACGCGTGGCCCGGGGCCGGCCGGACGGTGGGCAGGCCGTCGAGGTTCGCCCAGTTGGTGGGGGCCAGCGAGAGGACGGACTTGACGGTGACGCCGGGGAGCGAGTGGACGTTGGGGACGATCACCACCGCCTCCCCGCCCCGGGAGTGGCCCATCAGGCCCACCCGGCCGAAGTCGATGCGGTGGTTGAACATCGAGCCCGGATCGGCGTCGACCGCCTGGAAGTGCTTGATGTTCTCGATGATGAGGTCGGCCCGGTCCTCGATGTTGGCGAACCCGCTGGCACCGTTGTTCAGGGCGTTGCAGTCGATGGACACGGCGATGATGCCCATCTTGGCGAGGTCGTGCTGGAAGTAGTCGTATCCGAGGAAGCTCGGGTCGGAGGCGGAGTGCATGCCGTGCGCCATGAAAACGATCGGCGCCCGGCCCAGCGCGGCCAGCCGCACGTTGAACGGCTGGTTCACGCCGTCGTCCTGGGCCGGGTAGTACACGCTGCCCTTGGTGGCACCGACGCTGTACTGGAGCCGGCCCACCGGGAACAGGTCGAGCCAGGACGGGTTTCCGGCGCTCGGCGGGCTCACGCAGGGCACCCGGATCTCCATGGCGTACCGGCCCTGGCAGCCTTCGAGGTCCTGGACCACATGCAGGGTGTCCCCGTAGACCACGGTCTTGGTCAGGGTCACCATCGGTCCGCCGCCCACGCCCACAGGCGTTCCGTTGAGCCACACGCGGATGACCGCACCGGGGACGAACTGGGTGAGGGTGATGTGCGCGTCCCCGGCCTGTACCGCGCCGACCTGCGGCGGGGGCAGACTGGCACAGGGCAGCACCGGTCCGGTGCCCGGCGGGCTGGGAGGGTCTTCCGGGCACATCGCCTGGGTCGCGACCGGAGGGTCCGTACTGGTGAACCCACCCAGTCCGCCGACGGCCAGCGTCCCTCCCCAGCAGCCCCAGGTTCCCAGCGGCGTGCCGCTGCGGTAGACCGTGACCTTCGCGCCGTTCACGACCCCGTGCACCACCACTTGCTGGGGACTGCTCCCATAGAGCGGGTCGACGGTCGGCGCGGGCAGCGGCTTCGGCGGGAACAGCGCGTCGTGCTGGACGGACGGCGCACTGGGGTCCCCGCACAACTCGAACCAGGCACGCACCTGCTGCGCGAGCGCGTATGCCGTCACGTCGACGCCCTGCACCGGCGCGCAGCCGTTCACCCGGCCGACCTCGGTGCCGTTGGCGGTGATCCAGACGTTTCCGCCAGTCAACAGATTGGTGACGCCGGTGCGGATGCCGCAGGCGTAGACGGGCGCGGGGTTGATCTGCGGCCGCGGCGGACCTGCGGGATAGTCCACGGTGTGGTCGCGGACCGTGACCGGCAGGGACCAGTCGCTCTGCCCGGCCACCGTCAGCTGCCGGGCGCGTACCTGCTGGGCGGTGGCCAGGGCGCCCGGAAGCGGCACGGTCACGCCAAGGGGCCAGGGAAAACCGCCGCTGACCACCGGTGCGCTGGCGCTGTCCACCTGGACCTCGATGTCGGCGCCCGGGACGTAGTCGAAGACGACCACGGCAGTGCCGCACTGGTAGAGCGGCTGGTCCACGCGGGGCGGAGAGAGGAGACGGGGATCCTCCTGCAGTTGGAGGTCCTTGCGGTCGACGATCTTGGCGTCCATGGGCAGTACCTCGACGTACCTCGACCAAGCGGTCAAAACCCTCCTCAAGGCTCCCATTGGGGTGTGCGACTGGCAACCCGGCCGGGAGGTGCCTCGCACGGATCCCAAGGAGCGCCTCGTCGGAGGAGACGAGAACGCCGGGCTCTCAGCTCCGGGTCCCGGACCGGCTGCCGCGGCGTTACGAAATGCGGTCCAGGGCCCGGGCGACGAGGGGGTCGGAGAGCTTCCGGGCAATCAGCACATGGCGGGCACGTGCGAGCGTGGGAGGGGTCTTCTCCGCGGGCGCGGCGGTGGGAGTGTCCTCCGGCGTTGGGAGACCCAACTCGCGTGCGGCGTCGCGGCGTTGCCGGGCGTAGCGGAGGGTGGCCGCGGTCTGGAGGGCCTTGAGATCGGGGAGAGCAAGGTCTGTTGCCGGATGCTCCTCGGCAAGGGCCTGGACGGCCTGGGCCGGGGCTGGACTCATCCAGGGGCGCAGGCTGTGGGCGCCGTCCAGGACCTCGGCCACCAGGTCGGAGAGGGCGTAGCGGCGGTTCCACCACGTCATCGTCGGACGCTCGGCCGAACCGCCGGTCTCGGTGACGGTTTCCCACAGGTCCAGCAGGACAGCGTGGTCGGCGCGTTCCACCTCGCGAGCGGCGAGGGCGGGCTTGGCGAGGCCGTAGCTGGCGACCAGCGCGCTCGTGCTGCTGGCTACTGATCCGATGGCGGCGAGGAAGTCGAGGGAATGACTGCCGCGGGCGGCCGTGATGACGGCGGCACCCGTGCAGAGCACGTAGGCGAGGTCCAGCGCGACGGCCACGGCGAACAGCCGCAGGCTGTCGGAGAGTTCCGGACGCTCGGGCAGCGCGATGACGCCGTCGGGACCGCGGCACTGGCGCACCGTGGCGGTGATACCGGCCACCAGGGCCGCGAGATACACCATCTCGAACGCGAAGGCGGCGGGTACATGTGCGTGGGAGGTGGCGAAGGTCAGTGGGCGGGCCGGTCCGGTGAGGCCGGCTACCCAGAACAGGACCACCATGGCGGTGATCGCCGCGGCGTACATCGGGGCCCAGACGAGGACCTGGCGGCGCAGCGCATCCGGGGTACGGCGGCGCGGATGCCACAGCAGGGTCAGCAGGTGGGCGTGGCCGACGCACAGCAGGATGGCACTGCTGACCAGCAGCGAGGGCAGGCTGGGCACGCCGGTGAAGGTGCCGACGGCCCGGTAGACGGCGGGCGCGGACAGCAGGTAGACCACGGATGCGCACAGCAGGACGGACGCCGTGATGCGCAAGGTGGTGTCCCGGTCGCTGCTCGCGGCCGCGGCCTTGGCGGTGCCGACGGTGAAACACACGGCGAAGATGACCAGGTTGACGGCCGTGAGGGCACTTTCGAGCATCAGCGTCAGATGCCGGTGCGGCGGTGGTCGAGCGACGCCGTGACCGACCCGGTGCCGGCGTCGTCGTCGTCCAGGGCCAGCCTCTGCAGCATCGACCGGGCGAACACCTCGGCGGGGTCACGACCGTGGTTGTGCTCGCCCCGCATCTTGACCGGCCGCGCGTTGGCTACGACGTCCTGGACCAGCTCGGGAGGCAAAGACTTCAGCACGTCCTGCAGGTTGTCCAGCTCGAACACGGAGTGGTCACCGAACGCGGAGCGCGTCGGCGTCGCCTTCATCAGCCCCCACCGTGTCAGGGGCCGGGTCACCCAGCGGCGCCACAGCCGAACCGGCAGCGGGGGCCCTACCAGGTCCTCGATCAGGTGCCACGACTCGTGCAGAGTGATCAGGACTTCGTGCAGGGGTTCGGCATCCTCGTGGACGTAGAGGGTGTCGACGCCGTCCCCGAATACGCACAGGCCGGTCGCGCGCGGCAGCAGCGCATACTCGACCTCGATCGGCTGGCCGCGCAGAGCGGCGATGCGATCGAGAATCGCCGGCAGCCCGAGATCGGGGCGCAGGTCGAGGCGATTGGCCACGCGGACGACCCTCCGCCGGGTCCACCACGGGGTACGGCGCTGGCGGGGGCCGGTGAATCCGGATGCAAGGTGAGAGGCCATGGCCGCTCACAGGTCCCGGATCGGTGTGACGGACGGGACACAAGAGGCTGATGCCTTGGTCCCCGGGCGCTCCGCTGCCGATTGTGCGGTGCTGCTCATCGGCGGGTACACGCTTCCCTATCCCCTCGTGGCGGGCCGTGCATGACTGGTCTACCCAGGGACATTATCAGCGGCTGCGGTCGGTTTAGCGGACGATCCGGAAGCGTCGGCCAAGGTGGCTGAGAATGACCGTTCAACTCAGCGCAGGACGTGCCGCCGTCGGCGATCCCGACCCTTCAGGCGGCTCGACCCGTGAGCGCCTGGTGCTGCTGGCATTGGCCGGACTCTCCGTGTCAGACCGTGCGCAGGGCCTGCGCAGGGGCTGGCGATGCTCGCGGGATGCGGCTTCGGCGAGACGGCTCGTGAGCTTCGCGGCCTCTGGCAGCCCCGTCGTGTCCAGCGTCCTCCGCGGCGCGTGGCTCAACGAGCCTTTCACGATGGACAGTTGGCTTCGCCGACTCGTTCACAATCGTTGACGGTGTGGTCAGTGGTGCGCGAGGATCTGGGCACATCAGAGGTCGCATCCGCAGGTTGGCTGCCTGTGCGGCCTGCCCGGACCTCATGACGCCTGATCGGCCACAACGGCCGTCGGCCTCGGTCCAGAAGCACAGAAGGTGCCGCGATGACCTACCCGCCCCACGGCCGCTCCGGCGACAGTGCTGCTGACCCGCCTCCGATCGGCTGCCCCGCGCGTCTGGACCGCGTACGGCTTACCAGCGATCTCATGGAACACGAGCTGAGCGGCCTGTACGAGACGTGGCGCACGGAGTACGGGCCGGTCGTGCCGATCGAACTGGACGGCGGCATCCCCGCTTTCCTCGTCATCGGCCGCAAGGAACTGCAACAGGTCTGCGCCGACGAGCACCTGTACACCCCGGACTCCCGACAGTGGAGCGAACTCAAGGAGGGGCGGGTATCGGACGCCTGGCCGCTCCTGCCGCAGGTCACCTACCGGGAGAATGCCCGGTTCATGAGCGGCGCCGAGCACATGCGGCTGCGCGGCATACTGGAGTCCGGGCTCAGCCAGGCTGACAGCCAGCTCACCCGCCGCGTCGTCGAGCAGGAGGCAGACCGGCTGATCGACCAGTTCTGCGAGAGCGGGCGGGCCGACATCGTCGCCGACTACGCCGCGCCCCTGGCGCTCCTGGTCATGCTGAGACTCATGGGACTGTCGCACGAGGACGGGCAGTTGTTGTTGCCGGCCATCCCTCGGCTGCTGGAGGGCGGCGAGGAATCCCAGCGCGCCAATGACGAGATCATTTCCATCCTCCAGCGCCCGGTGGCCGCGCGCCGCCGCCAGCCGGAGAAGGACCTCACATCTTGGCTGATCCACGGTCCCGTTGATCGCCATGGTGCGGACTGGCAGCCCCTCAGCGACACAGAGGTGGCCAACCAGGCCTGGCTCACCATCCTGGCGGGAGCCGGGGGCTGCACAAACTGGATCGCAAACGTGCTGGAACAGGTCGTACGCAAGACCGCGCTGCACGAACTGCTCGTCGCCAACATGGCCTCGGTCGGCGAGATCATGAACTCGACGAACTGGGAAAACCCTCCCGTCCAGAATGTCATGGGAAGGTACGCAACCCAGGATGTATCCCTGGGCAGCTGCCTGATCCCGCAGGGGGCCATGCGGGTCCTGGGCCTGGCCGGCGCCAGCACCGACCCGAAGGCCAACGGCACCCGTGAGCGCCTCTCCTACACCCTCACCAACGAATCCCACCCCGCGTTCGGCGCAGGCCCGCACGAGTGCCCGGCTGACCGGCTGGCCAAGGTCATCGTCAGGACAGCCATCGACCATTTCCTGTCCCGGTGCCGGGCCCCGTACCTGGAGAACCCCGAACAGCCCCTGGACTGGGGCACATCGATCATCGTTCGATCCCTGACCAGTCTGCCCGTGGCCTTCACCCCCAGCGCTCGAATCGGGGGCGACGAAACCGCCTCCGACTCCACTGTCGGCGCGTCACCCCGGAGCACTCACTCTCTGTTCCCGCCGCAGATGGTCGAACAACTGATACCCCACGCCTCTCAGGGCCCGTTTGTGAAGTCGCTGAAGTGATCTCCGGAGAGCCTTAGCCTGGTGGTGTGGCCGACAGTGATGGCCGGGTACCTGCCCGGTACTGCCCGGCTTGTGGTGAACGGCTTCGGTCGGATGCCGGGCCGAGGGTCCGGTTCTGTTCGGCGGTGTGTCGTTCCAGGCAGTTGCATCAGGCCCGCCGGGTGCGGGCGAGGGTGGTGGCTTTGCGGGAAGCTCGTGACGCTGCAGAGTGTCCGTCGTGCGGGACGCGGTGGACGCCGGGGGTGGAGCATCCGGCCGGGACGCTCTACTGCTCGTCGAAGTGCCGCACGAGGGCCTGGCGGCGGCGACTGGAAGCGTCCACAACAGCGTCACAGTGACGCCGATCTGAACGCTCCTTTTGCCTAACTCCAGCCGATACTGACCGAGTTGACGTCACGCCTTTAATCGCTTTCGTGGATCATGAGGGCCCGACGGCACTGCCGGGACCACGAACGCCTCCCACAGGTCAGCGAGACACTCATCACCTGGGCATCCATCACCCTCATGACCCGCCGCCTCACCTGGAAAACCAGCCAACGCGAACAAGCCTGCCGGCCCGGCCGTGCTATGGATTGCGGAGGGATGTCATGGAATCGATCATCGGCGTCGTGGCGAGCCTTGTCGGTGTCTTCGTAGGCGCCAGCCTGACCCGCCGGGCCTCCGACAACCAGCGCCGATTAACCGTCACCTTCGACCTGCACCGGGAACTACACGGGCCCGAGCTGATGCGCGCACGTCATGCCGCAGCCGAGCAGATCGCGCAGCACCCGGACCTGGACTACCAGGAACTGCGGGAACTGTTGGGCTTCACCGGGATGTCCGACCTCCGCCAGGTCATCTACTTCTTCCAGCGGCTCTGGCTTGCGATCGAGTTCGGCGCCCTGCAAGAGGACTACGTGCCGCGCCTGTTCGGAGACACTTTCTCCTGGTGGTATGACACAACGTTCCGCTCCATGCTCGTGCCCACAGGAACTGAACTGGCCCAGGACATCAGCGCCCTGCACGACTGGCTGGTGGACCATTCAACCGAGGAACAGCAACAGCGCTGGCGAGGCGCCGACCCCGACACATGGCGAAGGCGGGATCCTCAGGATCCTGACCCGGACACCCCTCACTAAACGACTCGTCGTCGGGTCAACCGAGGCGCCACCGGGCTCCGACCGTCCCGGACCTGCTGGCCGCCACCCGCCCAACATCCATCTCATCGTCGTCACGCCGACAGATCGAGCATCACATCGGGTGATCCGGAGCCGGACTCGACGCCACGACTTCGTCCAGGACGCGATCCCGCAAGCAGACCGCGGCCCCATCGATCGCATTGACCAAGGTTCTGTCCGGCGGATCATGTGACTGTCGGATTGCTGACTCGTTGTGTCTGGCATGGGGCGGGGTGATCTGACGAATGCCGAATGGGTCCGACTGGGGCCTCACTTGCCGGCGTCGGGACTGCGTGGGGGACGGTGGAACGATCACCGCAGAGTGATCAACGGGATCTTGTTCCGTCCGGACAGGCATACCGTGGCGGGACCTTCCCGAGCGTTTCGGCAGCTGGAAGACCGTCTATGAACGGCACCGGCGTTGGTCGGCGGACGGCACGTGGGACCGGATCCTGTGTGCCGTCCAGGCCGACGCCGACCTCGCGGGCCGGGTCGACTGGAGCATGGTCAGCGTCGACTCGACGTCATGCCGAGCCCATCAGCACGCGGCCGGCGCTCGCAGGAAGAAGCCATGTGTCCCGAAAAAAGGACGACGCCTCGGCACCACCGCCCCGACGAAGGACTCGGACGGTCTCAGGGCGGCCTGACCTGCAAGATTCACCTCGCCGGTGAAGGTGGCTGCCGGCCGATGGCCTTTCTGGTCACGCCCGGTCCGTGGGGCGACGCGCCACAGATGATCGAGGTCCTCGAACGGATCCGCGTACCCCGACCCCAGGGCGGTCGCCCCCGCACCCGGCCGGACCACTTGGGCGGTGACAAGGCATACAGCTCACGCCGCAATCGCCACTACCTGCGAAGACGCCAGATCAAACACACCATCCCCGAACCGAAGGGCCAACGCGCCAACCGCAAACGCCGCGGCAGTGGAGGCGGCCGGCCCACCGGCTTCGACAGCGAGATCTACAAACGCCGCAACGAGGTCGAGCGGACGATCAACCGGCTCAAGAACTCCCGGGCCGTCGCCACCCGCTACGACAAGAGGGCCTACGTCTTCCATGGCACCGTCACCACCGCGGCTGTCCGGCTATGGCTCCGGGGCTGAGCCGGCCTGCGGTCTCAGTCCCCGAGGAACCACAGGTACAGGCCCTGTCCGTCGAGAACTACCTGACCCAGCTCGATCAACTCGCGCGCGAACTCATCAGTCAGCACGCCTGCCGGCAGCCGCGGCACCTCCTCCAACAGAGTCGACACCTGCCGGTGGTTGAAAACGGTGTCCGCGTACGGCAGCAGGTGTCCCAGCATTGGAAACACTGACTGATCAAGACCAGCCAGCTCAGGGCCCCAGACCACACCGTGCTTCGCGCGGGCCTCGATCGTGCCGTTCTCGCCTCGGACCTGGAGGTTAATCACGGTCAGACCCTATGGCCTCATGATCCGCCGGACGCCACCAAGGCCACCACGACGCCGACTGACTCATCGGACTGGCTTTCTGCCGAGCGTCCCGCCGACCTGACTGGCTGTCATCACCCACACAGGTGACTGTGACTGAGGGCTTCAGTTGGCCAGTAAGCGTCCGAACTGGCCGGTTGAGATCGACGCTCCCGTGCCACAGCATCCGCACCTGTATGAGCCTCAGAGGGGCCCGGCCGCAAGCGACCCGGCCCCTCCTTAGAAGGCATCTAGCTGCCTTCAGGCATCACCGCCGAAGAGGACGACCAGCAGGGCCCAAAAAGCCTTGCTGACTACCCCAGCAGCTACAGCAATGCCGAACTGCTTGGGGCGTGACGCCCGGTCCGTGGAGTCGGCACTGCGTTTGCTATCCGCGACCACGGCCCTCACCTCCCCCCTGCCGTCGGGCCTCTGCTGGAGCATCCAGAGAGCTGCCCGATTGCTCGGCGGCACGTAGCCGCCGATGCGTGACAGGTGTCGGTTGAGTGCAACATAGGAGATACGCCAGGCTTGCGTAAGTCTTGGCGTAAAACGTAGTTCACCATCTTTGGTGTGGTGGCTGCGGCCCTGGAGCCGAACCCCATGACCGACAGCCCCCAGGGCCGGACCTCGCCCGCCAGCTCCTGCGGCTGTGCACCAGAGGTCCACATGGATCGGCAACCGCCGTCGGCTCAACTGGTCAACTGAAGCGCTCAGTCACAGTGACTTGTGGTCGGGTTGCCGGATCACATGACTGCGACCGATCGCTTCAGGCGCCGTCGTCATGCAGTCGCGGTCACAGCCAGGCCGCGCGCTCAGTCGCACTCAGCCGGATACGGGCACTACGGCCCAGGCGATCTCGCTGGGTTTTGCCGGGATCTTGTCGAGCAGGACGGGGGAATCAAAAACGCGTCCGAGGTACAGGACCTTGGTGGTGCCGTCCTTCAGTTTCATCCGGTAGGTGATCCGCTTTGTGCCCGGGTTCCACCACCACCTCGCCGCCGTCGGAGCGTCCTTGATGCAGTTCACGAAGCGCAGCGGGCCGAACGTGTTGTGCTTGGCGTTGGCGTTGTCCACGCAGTCCAGGAGCCGGTTCTGCGTATCGCGGGCGAACACGGAGATCAATGCATCCGGTTCTGTCTCACCGTCAATGCCTTGCCATACTTGGCGATCGCCGCCGTCCGCCGCTGCCAGGCACTCGAACATGATCGGGGGGTCTGTGGGGAGGTTCAGGGTGTGCAGGCACTTGTCGCCCTGCTTGATCTTGAAGTTGCCCGACGGGAACGGTCCTGGCTTGTCCGGTGGGGTCGGGGCGGCCTGGACGCCGCCGGTGGTGCAGGTGAGAAGAAGCAGCGCGCCGGTGAGCGCCACGAGTGGCTTGTGCATGGGCATGGTGCACCTTCGGATCGCACGTGATGGTCTGGGGACTCAGCCATGTTCGAGTGTCCGAACTGGTGAGCGCCCGATTGGGCCACTCCGGGGCGCGGCGCCGCCACCTGTCATCGCTCACGAACTCCGGGACGCTCCAACGGGAGCCGGGTAGGTTCGGCGTGGGTCCGTGCCGCGGTGACGGAACCGGCACGGACCCAACCTCTCGCGGCCTCGGCTGGCCTCCCCCGTCCAGCCGGGGCCGCGCTCTGTCTGTGCAGGGCGCGGGCTATCCGGCCGGCTCGTACGTCACGAACTCAAGCGGACAGCCGAGCGAGAGGTCCCGCAGGGCCGTGAGTTCGCGGCCAGGCTCCAGCGCAGCTTCGTGCCCACCCACTCCACGGCGTACTGGCAGCGCACCGCGTCGTCGGGGGCAGGCGGAAGCCATTGGGCCGGGTCCTGGTCGGACTTTGAGCGGTCGGAGCGGGCGGTGACGGCGACCAGGGACGTCTCGGCATCCTGGTCGTTGGCATACGCCTCGCGACGCTGCGGCCAACTTGCCGCAGCCGAGCTCACACCTCCGGGCTCACAACGACATCAGGTTTCCGAGTGATCAACGAAACGTTGATCACGACGCCGCACGCCCCGTCGGGCGTGTAGGACCTCATCCCGCGCACCGCCGCGGCGTCCGGGCTGGGCTGCAGCTCGATGCCCAGGTAGTCGGCCCACACTCCGAGGCGCTCTGCTCGATCGTCGTACGACAGTTCCTCACTGGTCAGTTCACCCTGGACATGACCGTCGGCGCCCACAGTCCACACGAGCGGCACATAGCCGTCGCCGGAGTCCTCGCTCCACTCGTTGTAGATGTCGCCCGTCCAGACGTTCAGCAGGTCCACGGCCGCGCGCTGGCGGTTCCGGTCAGCAGTCATGGGCCGACCGTAGGGGGTTCGTCGAAGGCGCCGGCGCGACTTGCCGGTTTCCACGGCCCCTCCGGATCAGCAGGTTGACGCACTGCACAGGCCGGACCAGACCGGATCGCTCCCGCCGAGCGAGATCATCGTTGATGATGAGCGTGTGACTATCCGCGTCAGCATGTTGATCTCTGTTTTCGGCGTCCTCGTCAGCGTGCTACTCCTCATCGTCGGGGTCCGCGAGTACCAGTCGGGAGCATCTGCTCTCTGGCCTGGGGTCGGTGGCCTCATCTTCCTCAGCGCCGTTTACGCCCTTGTGCGTGACGTGCGAAGTCTTCAGAAGTGAATCGTGCGTCCCCGTGGTCAGGCCGACGTGGTGTCCTGGACAGCGGCTCGGGCCTTGAGCGACAAGCGGTGTCGGATCCCAGGCTCTGGTCCACTTCTCGAAGTGGACCAGAGCCCACACTGAGATACAAAGCCACACGCACCAACCCGCGAAGTCAGACGCAGTCTCACGTCGAGTTGCGGGCCTGAAGCGCGGCTTCGTTCGGCTCGGGGGAGATCGCGAGCAACTCCTCGATGGTCACTGTTTCAGTCCTGATAGCAGTCTTGATCTCTTCACGGGAGACGCCGCCCACGCTGTCGGCGTCGACTTTCTTCAGAACCTTCAGGAGATCCTCCCTCTGCTGCGCCGAGAGATGCGAGAGACGCTGAACGTCGCCACTGTCGAGGGACACGGCTGTGGGGGCCACCCGAAGGATCGGGTGGCCCCCACACCGGGCTCAGGACCGGCTCCTCGATGGGCTTCATCCATCAGCCGATGGCGTAGGCCTCGTGGCGATGCGCGCGAGTGCCGTCAGGGCGTCGCCCCCGCTCCCCTACGAGGCGGGCTGCCGCTCTTCCAGGTAGACAGGAACCCTCGCCGGGGCATTGCTCGACAGTGACGGGACCCGCTCCCCCGCGGCCAGCGGCTCCGCGGGGGAGACCTCGAACCGTTCGAAGAGCGCCTTGAGCGCGATCCGGGCCTCGATCCGGGCGAGCGGCGCGCCCAGGCAGTGGTGCGGGCCGTGGCCGAATGAGCGGTGCTGGTGGGCGTTGGGCCGAGTGGGGCGGAACGCGTCGGGGTTACTGAAGTGCTGGTCGTCGCGGCCGATCGCGGCATTGTGGATCAGCACCGCGTCCCCTGCGCTCATCGTGACACCAGCGATCGTCACGTCACGGACCAGGTAGAGGAAGAATGTCGTGGCGGCCGGCGGGTCGTACCGCAGGGACTCCTCCACCACCCCGCGATACGGATCCTCGCCCGTGGGGTCGGCCAGGATGCGGGCGAGCTCCTCGGGATGCTCCACCAGGGACTTGATCGCGTTCGACAGGAGATTCTGCGTGGTCTCATGCCCGGCGATCAGCATCAGGAACAAGCTCCCGATGAGCTCCTCCTGGACCATGCCTCCCTTCTCGAATTCTGCGATCAGCGCCGTGGTCAGGTCGTCTCCCGGCTGCGCGCGCTTGGCCGCGACCAGTTGGGCCATCGTGCCGAAGATGCTGCGCTGCGCACCCAGGCGCTGCTGGGGCGGAGTCTGGCTGCTCAGCAGCAGGCCGGTGTCGATGGCCAACTGCCGTTGCATGGTCGGGTCGTCGACCCCGTACAGCTCGCAGATCACCGTGACGGGCACCGGAAAGGCGTAGGCGCTGCGAAGGTCCACCACGGTTCCCGATTCGGTGGCGGCGAGCTGGTCGAGCAGGTCCTGGACGAGCTGCTCAATGCGCGGGCGCAGCGCCTCGACCCGGCGCGCGGTGAAGGCATTCTGGATCGGCTTGCGCAGCCGGGTGTGGTCCTCACCGTCCTGGATGAGCATGGTCGGGGTGACGATGATCTGGAGCAGGGGCCAGGTGTCGGGTATGAGGCCGTCCTGGTAGGCCCGCCAGTGCTTGGGGTTCTTGCGCACGTCGGGATGGTTCGTGAGCAGGTCAGCGACATCGCGCCGGGTTACCGCCCACGCCACCACTTGATCAGGGAGCTCCACCTGGACGATCGGCCCCTGTGCGTGGAGGGCTCGGATGTCGCCGAGGAGGTCTCGGGATTTGGGGTCGAGCCGGAAGAGAGCAGCGGGGACCCCCACGTCGTGAGGGGCGGTGTTGTCGTCGTTGAGCTGTGGCTCGGTGACTGCCATGACGGGCCTCCGAAGGCGGATGGGACTTCGGCCCGGCGTTCGCCGGGCTCGGCTGGGGTGAAGCGGACGTGCAGGGCAGTGAGCGCCCGCACGACGAACGAAGGCCCCCATGACAGGGGTTTGGGGTCGGCCAGGGCCATGTGGTGGCAGCGGGCCCACAGCCGGTCCACGGCCACGGTGGCGATCAGCTCGCCCAGATCGCGGGCCGGGTTGGGGCATCTGTGCGCTCCGGCGCCGTGAGCGAAATTCGAATCGTTGCTGCGCGTGTACTCCTCACGGTCGGCGCCCTGGCCGAGCGCAGGGTCGTGGTTGGCCCCGCCCAGGCCCAGGACGAGCATGTCGCCCGCCTGAATGTGCCGGCCGCCCAGGACGACGTCCTGCTTCGGGAACGCCCCCATGACGTTCTCGGCCGGCGGCTTGTTCCATTTGGTCGTCCGCAGGACGGCGTCCAGGGTGACCGTGCCGGAGTTCAGGGCGCCACTCAGCCGTCGGTCGGTGGCCAGTTCCGCAAGGGTGTTCGCGATCAGGCCGGTGGACGCTCCCGCGCCGGAGTTGAGCATCAGCCACAGGTCCTGCCGCACGGCCGTATTGTCCAGGCCGGGGGCGGCGGCGATCAGCCAGGAGGCGACGTCCTCGTCGGGTGTCTCACGTCGGTCGCTCACCAACTGGGTCAGGATCTGGGTGATCTCGTGGTCGGCCCGCTGGGCCTGCCGCCCGCCGGCCAGCATCCGGTGGATCGTGTCGAGCAGACGTGCTTCTTCGGCGGGTCCGCGCAGACCGAACAGCCGGGCCAGGACCAGCAGGGGCAGCGGCCTCGCGTATTCCGCGATCAGCTCCGCCGATCCGAGCTTGCAGAACCGGTCGATCAGCAGATCGGCGTAGGTCTCGACGAGTTGCCTTGTCTGCTTCAGGTCGATCTGCCGCAGCGCCCTGATGAGCGCATCCCGACGGGGCTGGTGGTAGGGAGCGTCGGCGAACCGGGTGTTGTCCCGGTGGATGATCTGCGGAAGCAGCCACCAGTCCGGCTTGACCCGGCCTTCGGCGAGCTCGCGCCAGTACCGCGAATCCCGGCTGTACAGCTGCTCGTTGTTGCAGACCTCGGCCAGTTCCGCGTAGCCGATGACCAGCCAGGCCGGGATGCCGTGCTCGCCGCCGTCCGGGTCCAGATAGATGGGCACCACGGGGCCGTACTGCTCGCGCAGTGATTGATACAGGCGGGAGGGCCCGGCCCGCATGTCCTCGTTGGAGAGGGTCACCCGTTGCGGTAAGAACTCGCTCCTGGCCTGGGACGGCCGGTTGGGGTAGGTCATCGCACCGTGTCCTGTTGTGGGGAGACTTGGGCAGCGCGGCCGCGGCGGCCGTGTGCGATCAACTCGGAACCAGGCAGGTCGCGGGAGTTCTAGGCTGACGTGCGCGATCTCTGCTTCGGTTCGATCGTGATGCAACGGCCCTCAAACTGTCAACAATTATGAACGATTTGTGCCGTCCGGTTCGCGCTTCTGGAGGGTCCGCCTGCGGTCGCAGAACGCTGCCGGATTCGCAGGCGCCGGGCCACGACGGAAGACCGCCGTTTCCGCCTCGGCTCGTGACCGTGGGCTCCGGCCCTGCCGCTGAGAGCTCGAAGACCGGCAACCGGCAGGCGGATCCCGCGCTTGCGCCAAGGAAGAGCCATCTGCGCGGGTCCGCCCATCACGCTCACAGTCGCGTTTGGCAGCAGCGGTGCACAGCGCGCAGGTCACGGTGACACCTCATCCGGGTTGCACGGCAGCAGCCACGCCCGCACCGTCTTCGCGCGAGCGTCCCCGGACAGAGACCAGGTGACCCTCGCGCCCAGAAGCTGGGCGTACATCAGGCCCCTGCCCCGCTCTCCGGCGATGGCGGCCTGACTGTCCGGGAACTCCGGGAGCGGGTCCGTCACGTCGACGAGCAGCATGTCGTCCTCGGTAATCGACAGGCGTACGGACATCTCCGCCTCGGGGCCGCCGGCCGTCCCGGCGTGAACGACGGCGTTCTCCGCGAGCCGCGACAGCACCTCGGCCGCCACAGCGACGTCCCCCGGCCATCCCAGCACGGTCAGGAACATGCGGGAGTCGTTCCGCACCCGGCGCAGGCTCGCCCGGGTCAGGGTGTAGGTCCGGCCCCAGGTGCGGTCGATGGGCGCACTGGCGCCGACGGGATGGAGCGAAGACCTCTGATCTCCGGCGTGGGGGTACACGGCGAAGGCGGCCAGGCGCAGCAGCCATGCACTTAGGGCCGCCCGTTCGCTCCGGGTGCGGACAATCTCCCGCTCCGCGGGCACGATCAGGCCGACGGCCTCGCCGCTGTCCAGGAGTTGGGCAACGCGGCGCCAGCCGGTGCGCAGACGAGCCGGAACGTGCAGCGGCGCCAAGTCGTACGCCTGGTGCACGACGGTCCAGCCCTGCCGGGTGGCAACGTCGGCCAGGGCCGTGAGGGTGTGGACGGCGGCCCGGGGGGCGAGGGTCGTCGTGTAGAGCGCGACCGCGGCGCCCGGCTCGGCGGTGCCGATGGCCGGCGCTGACGGCCCGGCAGTGACAGGGGTCGGGTGGGTCATGCCGCGGACTCCCGGTCCTGCGAGGCGTTCACGCGGCGTGGGGAAGTCGAGAGGCGCGGGAGCGGCCCCTTGCGCAGAGGGCGGGTCACGACGGTGCTCTCCCGGTGTCGGATTTCTGGATCTCGGCCCAGATGACGGAGGGGCCGGTGCGCGGGACGGTGTGCCCGAAGCGGTCGGCCGTGTCTTGCAGGAACACCAGCACGGCAAGGCAGACGGCTTCGCTGAGCGCGGCCGGGACCGGTGCCCAGATGCGTAAGGCGGCGTCGGTCTCCTCAACGCGGACGGCTCCGGGATCGTCGTTGTCCGCGGGTGCGCTGAGCGCGCTGGTGAGCATGGAGGCGATCGCGGTGGCCTTGGTTGTCGGCGAGCTCACGGATCTCCCCTGTACGTGCATGATCACGCAATGTATACCTGATGCATCAGCTTGTACCTGATGCATTAACTTGTCAATTGAGAGCCACAGCCGGGCACTCCAGCGAAGCAGCCGACCAGTACGGAGTCCGCCTATGGGGCACGACGAGCCGCCACAGCACCAGGTGGTCGCAGGCGACCTGCGCCGTCGGCTCGCCGCCGACGAGTGGGAAACCGGCGCGAAGATGCCCTCGCGCGCTCAACTCGCCCAGGAGTACGCCGTCGGCCCCAACGTGGTGCAGAAGGCCGTGGAACGCTTGATCGTTGAGGGACTCCTGGAAGGCCGCGCCGGATCGGGCACCTACGTGGCCCAGCCGCGCGAGCGGCGCCGGATGATCCGCTCACGGCACCGCGAGCGCCGCGGCGGCTCCCCGTTCCGCGCCGACATGCTGGAGATCGGCCGAACCGGCACCTGGGAAGCATCCTCCGAGGCCCGCGTGCCCGCTCCGCAGGACATCGCCCGGCGTCTGGGTATCCAGCCCGGTGATCCGACCGTTCGCACCAGATACGAATTCCTCGCCGACGGCAAACCCGCGCAGCTCGCGGTCAGCTTCGAGCCCATGGCCATCACCGGCGGGACACCCATCCTGCTCCCGGAGATGGGCCCGTTCGCAGGCCAGGGCGTGGTCGAGCGGATGCGCTCGATCGGCGTCAACGCCGAAAAGTGGATGGAAGTGCCCCGGCCGGCCCGCGCCACCCCGGAGCAGGCTGCCCTGCTCGGGATCGGCGCCGGCGACCTGGTCCTGTCCATCGAGCGGACGTACTACGACGGGGACGGCCGGGCGGTCGAGACGGCTGACATCATCGTCCCTGACCAGCGCTGGGAAGTCGCCTACGAATTCGCCGTCGACCCGCCCGAGCAGGACTGACCGCCCGGTACCGCCTCGATGCACCTCGCGGCAAAGCTCGGGTTCGCCGAGGTAGAGCGGTTCCAGGCTTGGGACGCGGAGCAGTGGCTAGGCATGCGGTCCCCGGTCACGACGCCAGAGTGAGCTCGTGCTCGACAGCGCGGATCCGCAACTCGACAGCGCTGCTAGGACGGAGCCCAGCGCTGTCGAACGCGACACAGACACCGCCCTGGTCACGCGCATGGGACCTGCTTGCGCAGCAGTGACGTCGACTGTCCGAGCTGCCCCTTACGATCACGCGGTGACTGAACAATCGCCTCTGGCCCCGTTCATCCTCGACGAGGCAGACGCCCCACAGACCTCGCACTGCCTGATGCTCTTCGACGGCGACATGGAACACGTTGAGGACATCTTCGAGGAGCACAATGCCGAAGGAAACGGCCACGGTTGGGAGGGGCTGGCCCAGTCGCTGGTCCAGTCGCTCATGCCCGACGTCGCCGACCGCCTCGACTTCGGATCCGAATCCGGCACCTTCGTCGTCACCAGCACCGACCTCACCGGACTGCAGCGACTGGGCGAAGTGCTCCACGACGCATTCCACGACCGCGGCCTCCTCGCACGCCACATCGAAGGCGCTGACCCACTCTTCCTGCCGCGCTGACGAGCTGGGAATCAGCCCCGGTCGCCATTGCTTCCTGGCCTCCGCGCCCCACGTGTCGACCGACATGTATTTCTCCATCGGCAGCGGCAGCTTCCCCGCCCAGATGTTCGAGCCATCGGCACATCATCGTGGTCGTTTCTCCGGCGGCCGGAGGGGGAGAGGCGATTCGGCTGATCAGTCCCAGCCGGATGCCGGCTGGTCGACTCGGCCGCCGCGGTGCGGTGTAGGGATGTAGTCGCGAGCGCCATCAGGCAGCGCGGCGACACACTCCGATGAACAGGCGCTGACGAGCAGGGGTAGTACGTCAGTGGCAACGCGCAGCGAAAGCCACACCTGGTGGAGTCCACGCTGCTCGACCGGGCGGTCGCAGACACTGCAGTTGTGGGTGGCGGTGGCGCCCCAGTGCCGGGGATCCATGGCGCCCAGATCGAGGTCCGCATCGGAGCCTGGAGCGGGCTGAAGCTTCGGGAAGGGTGGTCGCAGCTTGTAGTTGCCGAACAACGCGCGCGTGCTCACCGTGCTGCGGGTCAGCTTCCGGCAGCGGGTGATCTCGTAGGGGAACCAGTGCAGCCGGTAGGAGGTGTAAGGGGTGAACTCCTCCAGGCTGGCCATGGCCCCGATCTCGGGCGGGATCCGGACCAGGTTGCTGCCGTAGAGCACGAGGTGCTTGACCGCCGTCAGCCTGGCGATGCTCCGCGGCAGTGTGATGACCTGCCGCCGCTCTTCCGGGCTGAGCTCGATCAGAGGGCGGAACTCTTCGCGTCCGTCGGCTTCTGCCTCGTCGACCAGGTCCAGCAGGTGCTGCCAGCCTGGCGCGGAGGTGTCCTGCAGTTCGGTGTGGAACCCGACCCGGGCCCGCGGGCGCGGCCTGGACTGGTCGAAGCACGAGCATGCATCTGCCCTTTGGTGCCCGCCCCCACCCAGCGCTTGGCCCGACGTGTCGCCCCAGCGGTTCACATAGAGCCTCGGCTCTGCCTCGTCCGTCATGGCGCCAAGATACGGAGATCGCCATGGGCCGGCGGCACCCCATTGCCCAGCCGAGGGAACCAGAGGCACCCATCGTCAAGCTCGAAGACTTGAGCGGGGAAGTTGACGCCACTGACGGGAAATTGCGTGACGTTCCACACCACGACAACGACATTGCGACTCATCGCCAGAATCAGCCCCTCCTGCCGGAACGAGTGATCAGCCACGTCCGGCTGCCCAGTTCTCCAGTTCCGCGCGAAGAACTGCACACGCTCTCTCGGCCTGTGCCTGATCGCGGAGTTCCTCCAGCCACCCCTGGTCAGAAGCAGGCGACGTGCGAGAGGGCGGCCTCGGGCGTTGGCCCCAGGCCCGAGCAGCGTAAATCTCTCTGGGCGCAAAGGCGTTGCCCCATGACTGATCAGGCAGGGACGCCAGGAAATCCTCTTCGGGCTCGCGCCACATCGGGCGGCTGGCGGGAGGTACTTGCCGGACGGGACGCGCTGCTCGTGCTTCGGCGAGTTGCCGGCGCAGTTGGGGGCGGAGCTGTTCGGAGTAGCGCTGCCAGGCCGGGTGGTGGGCCTCCTCGCGCCGGCGCAGCATGTCCGTGTGTCGGGTGCCGCCCTCGTCGACCCGGTCGTCCGCCACGACGGATGGGGTGAAGTGGGGAAGGTGACCGAGGCGCTGGCGGCGGGTCAGTTCGTGGCGTACGTAGGCTGCCGGGTCGCGCAGAAACCCGGGAACACCCCAGGTGAGCGGTTCAGCAGCGAGGCTCTGCCAGGTCCATCCGGCTGAGGTGAGGGGGCGCAGGGCGCACGCAAGGCGGCGGGCACAGCCGCGGTGCAGCCACCACACCTCGCGCTGCAGACGTTCGGCGATGCTGACGCCGCGGGCGCATTCGGCCGCAGACACCCTCGGCCTGTTGACGGCCGTGCGTCGGGCGGTCTTTGCACGCGTACGCGGGGTGTATGTATTTCCCCCCACCGTCTTCAGGGAAAGTCCTTCTGGGGGAACCCCTACAGAAGGGGTGCATGAGGAACGACGGGACGAGACCTTGCGGGCGCAGAGGCGGGCGTCTTCGACAGCCAGCCTCCGCCCCTCCTCGGTTACTCCCACCTGCCGTGCCGTGTAGCCGGTCCCCTCAATGCGGCGGCCCATCGCCTGATCCCAGACGCGTGGTGCGACCGCGGCGAACAGCGTGGCCGTGCCGCGATATCCAGTGGTCCAGGCGGAGCCGTGCCGCGTGCGCAGGACGTTCGTTCTCGTGCCGTGCTCGACGTAGGCGAGCAGGCCGAGCTCGCGGAGGTAGCGGGCGTGATTGAGCACGGCACGGCGTCTGAGGCCGAGTTCATGTGCGGTCGCTTCGATGCTGAAGGGGAAGTGGCCGTCCTTGCTGCGGCGCATCCGGAGGGCGAAGACCTCCGCGAGGCGCAACGTCGTCCGGCCGGCCTTGGCGTGGAATCCGGCTCCGACCATGAAACGGACAGCCGCGAGGAAATCGCTGTCGCGGCGCAGCTGACGCGAGGCGGTGGTGTCGAGCTCCTGGCGGCTGGCGTCAGCCACGAGATCGAATGCGTGCCGGGGTGCGCCCTTGCGGGATCGTGTCGCAGCCACATCCGGGCGGGCCGCAGGGGCGATATGGCGGCACGCCACAACCTCGTGCATCATTACCTCCGTACTCCGGGGCCTCTGCGCCGGGGCACACGAAGCCCCTGATGGGTGCTTCGGGGTTCGGTGAGAACCAGAAATCTGTCCGGCCTGGGCCGGGCACTTCGCGGGAGCAGGGATTGGGCCCTGGGACCGCGGTGGCAGTTCGGCCGAGAGGCCCGGCGTCAACCGGGCCTGGCGGCCGCGGGCGGCAGAGGGCGCTGGAAGGCCCTCCTTGAAACCGCCCGCAGGCGTTGGGCTATCTCATCCAGCCCCCGGTCTGGGGGCAGTACAGGATCCGCACGCTGTCGGGCGTGCGGAAGTCCACCGGACCGGAGCTGATCCAGCGTTCACCTGGCGGGGCTCGCCTGGACCCGAAGTACCGTTCCGGGGATGCCACTTCAGTGAAGGGGATCGGCGCAGCGGCCGTATCCGGCGAGGCGATTCGTCCAGGGAGGGCAGGAAGTCACCCGAGGCCTTCGTGGCCGAGGACCCGTTCGCAGGGGCCGGGACACAGGGAACGGCCCAGGTCCGCTTTCGCCGCCCGCGGGCTCCTGGCAGCACATGTTCCCTGTGTTTCTGCCTCACGCTGCTCGCCTGTTCTCGACGCTCTGCCGTCCCGCTGGCGCTGGTTCTACGGTTCGGGCGGAAACGTGGAAGGCGCCGGTCACTGGCGCGAACAAGGGCGGAGCGGCGCATCAGCGTCGTGAACTTGCGATGGCCGCTGTGCGGCGTGACGCGGGCACGTGCGAGCTGATGCGCAGGTGGCGCAGCACAAGGGGCCTGGTCGTGCCGGAACACTCCGTCGGCTGGGGGCGAGGGCGTGCCGTCAGGTGTGCGGAGCAGCGATCTCTTCAAGGAGGACCTGCAGCCGGTCGACGAGGTCTTGCGTCCGGTCGGTGTGCTGGTCCACCCACAGCCGAAGTTGCGCCTCACTGATAGTGGTGCCGTCCGGGAGAGCGATCTCTTCAAGGACCTGCAGCCGGTCGAGGAGGCCTTGTGTCCGGCTGATGTTCCGGTCCACCCACAGCCGAAGTTGCGCCTCACTGATAGTGGTGCCGTCCGGGAGGAGGAACCTCTCCGGGCCCCGGCTGAGCCGGAGCGCGTTCTCCAGATGACGCATAGCCGCACCGAGTTCGGTGACGAACCACATCTCGTCCGGGGCCTCATGGGACTCGTCTGGGGTGGTCATTGCTCCTCCTCGTCGGTGTCGAGGCCATCCCGTCACACCGCCGGCGTCTGGGCAGCGTGCGCTCAGCCGCTGCCGCAGATCGGCCGTCGGGGGCAGCAACTACCGGCCTGCTCGCTCCTGTCGTTTGGCCGCCTCTCCACCGGGTCAACCCCTGCAGTACAGCGAGGTGTCGGCGCTTGCTGGCCCCTGGGAGTCGGCACGCCGTGTGTACACGTACGGGTCGCGGGCTCCGACACGGGCCGGCACTGGAGGTGCTGCCGCTCCACGGCGGGCGGCAGGCCGAGGATCCGGGCGGCCGCCTCTGGACACACTGCCGGATCGGAAGCGGTCGGCCGGGGAGGCCTGTATGGCAACGTAGCGGCACCACTGTGCGAGGCAGTCTGTGTACCGCCGGAGTACTCACCCGCCCCCTCGAGTGTGGGCTGCTGGTCCTCGGGGACGCAGGAGATCGTTGTCTCCAGCGGCGGGAGTTCTGGTTCATCCTGACCAGGGCCGGTGAGGCGGCCGGCTCGGACGCTCCGCCAAGCATCTGTGATCTCCCTGCCTTCGACGGTGTCGGATGCTCTTGCTGCATCACCAGGCGCGGTCGGCGGCCTGGCGTCGGAAGTGGCGGCGGACCCCTCCGCAGGGTCGGAGGGGTCCCGGTTACTCAAGGCGATGGTGCTGCGGCGGAGCCTCTTTCGACTGCGGTCGCCTCCCCGGTGGGCGGCCGCAGATTCGAGGCGGCGCGGGCTGTGGGCGGTCCGCTCCGCGTCTGCTGGACTACTGGTTGGGGAACGTCCAGATGTACGGCTCTCCGTTCTCTTCCGCCCAGTGGACCTCAAGAGACTTCGAGTTCGCGGGCACCAGGTACGACTCACAGAACGTGTGGGAATCGCCTGCCTTGAAACTCTCGACGTCGTACGGGTCCTCGCAGCCGGGCGCATCGTCGGAGGCGCCGATGAGCAGCGCACCGCGCCGGCCGTCCGCCCATATCGTCGTGCCGTCGCCTGCGTCCGATTCGGTTGTGAGGGCGGGGCCGGCCTTGTGCGTGAACTTCACGTGGGCGACCGCGAGGGCCATCCCCTTGGCGTCCGCCGGGTCCTGGACCAGCTTGGCGGCCTCGGCCTGGGTGCCGAGATCCACCTTCTCCGCGGTGATGTCGTAGGTGACGGTGCCGTCCTCTTCCTTGACCTTCCCGGCGGCGCTCTCACCCGTGGCGAGTTCGCCTCCGGACGACTCCTTGGACGGTGATGCGGTGGCCTTGGGCTGGGTGGTCTTCTTCGAGTCTGAGGTGGTGTCGTCGCTTCCGCCGCAGGCGCTGAGAGTGAGCGCGAGAACGGCAACGGGCGCGGCGAGCCGCAGTGCGGTGTGGTGGGGCAGCAAGACAGGCTCCTTCTGTGAGCTGTGGGGGGCGCCCGATGGGTGGATCCGGTTGATGCACCGGTTTTCCCTGGTGGGCGAGTTGGTCGCCTGTCCGGCACGCCTGGTCGCAAGGCGCCGATGGCGATCATTGGGCTGTCGCGATCCTGGTGCACCGAAACGCATAGTGTCAATAATTGTGAACGATTTGAGCTCTCGTGCTGCGCGATACTTGAGTTCGCCCGTACGTCTCGGGACGTGCCAGGCTGCCTTCGAAAGCTGAAGTCGCCCTATCGTCCGAAGGCTTCGCTCGTCACGTGTGCCAACAACCTCACTCCGGCAGGTACGTTGAAAAGGCCGCCGCATCCGGCCAACGACACACGCCACGGGGGAGGGGATCAGGCTGTGAGCACCGCAGATCCCGACGCGTTCGGGCCCTTCCTGGTCCTGGGCCGTCTGGGAGCCGGCGGCATGGGCACCGTCTACCTCGGCAGGTCGCCCGGCGGCCGCCGGGTCGCCATCAAGACGATCCGGGCCGACCAGGCCGCCGCCCCCGGCGTCCGGGAGCGCTTCCGCCGTGAGGTGGACGCCGCCCGCCGCATGGGCGGCTTCTGGACCGCGCCTGTCGTCCAAGCCGACCCGGATGCGGCCACCCCATGGGTCGCCACCGCGTACCTCGACGCCCCCGACCTTGGCGAGCACGTCCGGCGGAAAGGACCGCTGCCCGCCCCCGAACTGCCCGCGCTGGCGGCCGGCCTGGCCGAAGCGCTGGCCGCCATCCACGACGCAGATCTCATCCACCGCGACCTCAAACCGGCAAACATCCTGATCACCAAGGACGGACCCCGAGTCATCGACTTCGGGATCGCACGCGCGGAAACCGACGACTCCCTCACCACCATCGGCGGCATCCTCGGCACACCCGGCTACATGTCGCCGGAACAGGCCAACGGTGAGATCACCGGCCCGGCCAGCGACGTCTTCTCCCTCGGCGCCGTGCTGTATTACGCGGCCACCGGCACCAGCCCGTTCGGACACGGCACCGTCCCCGCGCTGCTGCACCGCGTCGTGCACGACGAGCCAGACCTCACCTCGGTCCCGGACACACTGCGCACCGCACTCGCGGCCTGCCTGCACAAGGAACCCGCGCGCCGGCCGACTGCCGCTGCCCTGATGGCCGTACTGCAGGACCCGTCCACCTGTGTCGGGGGTGGCCGGTATCGAGCACCCGAGCCAACACCAGCTTCCAGAACCCACACGTGGTGGGAGCGCCCCGCCCCGACGGCGCGGCGAACCGTGCCCCTGCACGACGACTCGCCAGCGGCGGACGACCCCTGGCGGTCGGGCACGGCCACGGTGCCTGAACCATCCAGGCCCGCCTTCGCGACGGGCGCCCGGGCCGTCATTGACCACCGTGCCGGTCACGCAGCTGCGCGCGGCCCCGCGCCCGGGCCCCGCGTTGACGCCGTGGTGGTTGGCGATGTCGTCGAGCACACCCGGTTCGGCATTGGCACTGTGATCGAAGTAGAGGGCAACGGGATCCCGGCCGTCGCCCACGTGTCCTTCGGCCCACAGAACACCATCAAGCGGATCCGGCTCCGCTACGCCCCCATGCAGAAGATCGACACCTGACCGCGGAGGTTCGCACCACAGGATCGGCCTCATCGCTCAGACCCTTCGCGACGCTCGACCCTGGCCAACGCCACCCGCGGGAACGCGGCCAGGAGCAGATGCCGAACCGGCTCCATGAGGATGAGCGTGAGCCAGGACTTCGTGGGCTCGGCGACGGCGGTGAGGGTCATTGGTATGTGTTCGTGTGCTGGTTCAGGCGTGCGTCTGCCGTGGCGGCGGGAGCGCGCTGGGTGAGGAAATCGAGGACGCGGGCCTGTTGAGCGGCAGCAGTGGTAGTGAGCTCGTCGAGTGGCAAGGCCCCGGCGGTGACCCGGGCTGCGCGCTCCAGGGCACCGACTTTGCCGGGGCGTGCGTAGTCGGCGAACACCTTGTCCAGGTGCGGGCCGGTGATCCGGACAGGTCCGATGCGGCGGCCGCTGATGGTGAGTGACATGTAGTGTTCGAACCGGTCGAGTGCGGCCACTTCGTCCGCGCTCGGTTTGTCTCCCCACTCCGCGGTGATCGGGGCGATCGCGGATTTGGATCCTGCTGTGGAGGCCAGCGTGGACGCGTTCTGTGTCAAGGACATCCGCACGGGGGCGGGCAGACGGCCCAGCAACTGGGTCATTCCGTGCACCGTGACCCTGAACTTGCGGAAATCCTCGAACATCGACGCGATGGTCTCCGGAGCGGCGCCGGTCAGGGTGATCAGCTCGTCGAAGTACAGCCGGAATGGACGCCGTTCATCCTCGGGCGTGTCCCGCCGTGAACGCACCGCCCGCAGCAGGTCCCGCGCGATGAGTGCGGTCAGGAGCCGGTCGGTGGGTCCGTTCCCGGCCGGGCACACCCACACGATCAGGCCGTTGTCCATGGCGGCCCGGCTGTTGTAGACGCCGACCGGCTGGCCGAGAAAGGCGCGGGCGACAGGGTTGGAGGCGAGGCGGGCGAGTGGGTTAAGGACGACCCCGAATGCGTCCGGGGGGAAGGTGGGAAACACCGTCCGCCACCACGATCTCGTGTCCTCGTCCAGCTGGTCCGCCACGGCGGCCAGTGCTGCGCTCCGGAAGTTCGGGTCGGAGATCAGGGACCGCACCTGGAAGACGGTGGTCTGGTCCTCGGGGCGGCCGGCTTGGCAGGCGGCCTGGTTGACGGCGACCAGCACGGCCAGGGCCGAGGTGAGGATGGTCAGCGCGCGAGGAGCGGCGGCATCGTCCCAGCCGAGGATGGAGGCGAAAGCGTCGGTGACCGCCTCGACGACGTCATGCGGAGCCTGCCCGTGGTGCATGGCGATCGGATTCCACGAGCTCAGCATCGAGGAGGGCCCCGCCGTGTTGAGGTCGATCAGCGCGATCTTCTGCATCAAGTGGTCGTGGGCGAGGAAGGTCGCGGCGCGTGGCCAGGAGTCGCGATGCGGGTCGACGAACATGAGCCCGCCGCCGGCGTGTGCCCACGCGATCGCCTGCGCCAGGGCGCGTTCCGTCTTCCCGCCGCCAGCCTTGCCGACCCCGCACTCGAACAGCGTCTCGGCGGTGTGGGTGGCGACCAGACGCGTCCGGCCGTCGGGTCCCCGGTAGATGCCCTGCAGCAGCAGCTCAGGATTCCCGAACTCGAAGGTCGGCAGGTCGCCGGCGAGCAGCGGCAGCCGGCAGTGGACGGTGGGCGGTTTGAGCAGTCCGGTCAGTTCATCCAGTCGCACCCAGTTCACGCGGGGCGGCTGGCATTGCCCCAACTCCCAGCGCCGCTCGAAGCTGCGCCGGGTGGGCCAGTGATCGGCACCGAACCGCCACGGGCCCAGCCGGAATCCGCGCATCGCCCACCGGGAGCGGCCGCCGAACACGTCGAAACCTGCCTGGAGTTGGGCGAGGCGGGCCTGGGAGCGGCCTTCGATGTTGGATGCGCACATCACGAGCAACTGCACGCGCACGAGGTGGTCGTCGTGGGCGAGTTTGCCGAGTGCCTCGGCCGGGTCCACCCGGCGCGGCACGGGCGGCATCACCAGTCGTCGCCCGGCTGATCTGTCCTTGCCGGTGACCAGCGCCTGCAGATTCCAGGCCAACGAGTCCTCGATCCCGGTGGCGTCCTGGCGCACCCAGCGCGCCGCGCGCTGGGTCTCCCGGCGCTCCTGGCGGCGTGCGGCACTCATGAGCTGCAGACGGCGAGCGCGCAGGGTCCACTTGGGGGCGCGCTGGATGTCGAGGCGGACCTCGGCGAGGTCGCCCAGTTCGGCACGAAGGTCGGACACGGCGTCGACCAGGGGCTGCAGCGGGTCGGGCTCCAGGGGCACCTCCCGCAGGGGAGAAATGGGCTTGCCGCGCAGGATGAACTCGGCCCGCACCACGTGGTCGCGTGGCTTGTCCACGATCGGACGGGCCCGGTCGACGGTGACGTTCGGCCCGAAGGGGGTGATCGACAGCAGGCGTTCGCCGCCCGCGGGGCCTTCGATGCGGTAGCGCAGTGGGCTGGAGCCGTCCGCGCGCAGCCTGATCTGCACCGATTTCGACCGGCGCGGCGCCCACCAAGGCATGCTCACCGAGGCACGCGCCAACTGCACCCCGCGGCGGAAGATCTCCTCGATGCCCGGGTCGAAGTGCCGGGTGGGGGTGAGCTCCACGGCCATCCGCTCGGCCGAGGCCCGCTGCGCGTAGTGCCGCACCACCATCTCGCCCACGCTCCAGAGAATGGTGATCGCGAGGGCGAGCAGGTACCAGTGGTCGTAGAGCCAGTCGACGGCTCCGACGAGCCAGTTGACCAGGCCGAGTACCTGACCGGAGGTCTCCTCGGAGGCACGGTCCGTCAGATACGAGGCTGGGGAGTCCACGTCGGCTCTCCCTTCTTGGGAGTGAGAGTGAAGAACAGATCGGTGATACGGAGGTCGGTGTACGTACCGCCGCGGTCCGTGCCGGCCCACACCAGATGGACCACCGCTTTGTCCGGG